>NZ_CP192600.1:0-2500 GCF_050632395.1 Tabrizicola sp. BL-A-41-H6 | reverse complement strand
GGACACGTGAAATCCTGTCTGAAGATCGGGGGACCACCCCCGAAGGCTAAGTACTCCTTACTGACCGATAGCGAACCAGTACCGTGAGGGAAAGGTGAAAAGCACCCCGACGAGGGGAGTGAAACAGTACCTGAAACCGGACGCCTACAAGCAGTCGGAGGGACCATGAGTCCTGACGGCGTACCTTTTGTATAATGGGTCAACGACTTGGTCTTACGAGCAAGCTTAAGCCGATAGGTGTAGGCGCAGCGAAAGCGAGTCTTAAAAGGGCGCATGAGTTCGTGGGATCAGACCCGAAACCAGGTGATCTAGCCATGAGCAGGATGAAGGCACGGTAACACGTGCTGGAGGTCCGAACCAACACCCGTTGAAAAGGGTCTGGATGACTTGTGGCTAGGGGTGAAAGGCTAATCAAACCTGGAGATAGCTGGTTCTCCGCGAAAGCTATTTAGGTAGCGCCTCGGACGAATACCTCGGGGGGTAGAGCACTGCATGGATGATGGGGGCCCACAGCCTTACTGAGTCTAAGCAAACTCCGAATACCCGAGAGTACTATCCGGGAGACACACGGCGGGTGCTAACGTCCGTCGTGAAGAGGGAAACAACCCTGACCTGCAGCTAAGGCCCCTAATTCGTGGCTAAGTGGGAAAGCATGTGGGACGGCCAAAACAACCAGGATGTTGGCTTAGAAGCAGCCATCATTTAAAGATAGCGTAACAGCTCACTGGTCTAGATAAGCTGTCCTGCGGCGAAGATGTAACGGGGCTCAAGCCACGAGCCGAAGCTCAGGATGCACAGCGATGTGCGTGGTAGCGGAGCGTTCTGTGATATAGCTCATCATGTCTTATCTGCATAACCTCCAGCAATGGGGGGCGGAGACGGACATGGAGAGCTTTCTGTGAAGCCGGGCTGAAAGGCATCCGGTGGAGAGATCAGAAGCGAGAATGTTGACATGAGTAGCGACAAAGAGGGTGAGAGACCCTCTCGCCGAAAGTCCAAGGGTTCCTGCTTAAAGCTAATCTGAGCAGGGTAAGCCGGCCCCTAAGGCGAGGCCGAAAGGCGTAGTCGATGGGAACACGGTTAATATTCCGTGGCCAGGAGGATGTGACGGATCTCGACGGTTGTCTGCCCTTATCGGATTGGGTGGGCTGCTTAGAGGTTCCAGGAAATAGCCCTCCATCAGACCGTACCCTAAACCGACACAGGTGGACTGGTAGAGTATACCAAGGCGCTTGAGAGAACCACGTTAAAGGAACTCGGCAAAATGCCTCCGTAAGTTCGCGAGAAGGAGGCCCCGTCTGTACGCAAGTATGGGCGGGGGGCACAAACTAGGGGGTGGCGACTGTTTACTTAAAACACAGGGCTGTGCGAAGCCGTAAGGCGACGTATACAGTCTGACGCCTGCCCGGTGCTGGAAGGTTAAAAGGAGGGGTGCAAGCTCTGAATTGAAGCCCCAGTAAACGGCGGCCGTAACTATAACGGTCCTAAGGTAGCGAAATTCCTTGTCGGGTAAGTTCCGACCTGCACGAATGGCGTAACGATCTCCCCGCTGTCTCTAACGTGGACTCAGCGAAATTGAACTGTGTGTCAAGATGCACACTACCCGCGGTTAGACGGAAAGACCCCATGCACCTTTACTCCAGCTTTGCACTGGCATCAGGATTGTGATGTGCAGGATAGGTGGTAGGCATTGAAGCGGGGACGCCAGTCTTCGTGGAGCCTCCCTTGAGATACCACCCTTCGCACTTCTGATGTCTAACCGCGGCCCGTTATCCGGGTCCGGGACCCTGCATGGTGGGGAGTTTGACTGGGGCGGTCGCCTCCCAAACAGTAACGGAGGCGCGCGAAGGTAGGCTCAGACCGGTCGGAAATCGGTCGTTGAGTGCAATGGCAGAAGCCTGCCTGACTGCAAGACTGACAAGTCGAGCAGAGACGAAAGTCGGTCATAGTGATCCGGTGGTCCCAAGTGGGAGGGCCATCGCTCAACGGATAAAAGGTACGCTGGGGATAACAGGCTGATGATGCCCAAGAGTCCATATCGACGGCATCGTTTGGCACCTCGATGTCGGCTCATCTCATCCTGGGGCTGGAGCAGGTCCCAAGGGTATGGCTGTTCGCCATTTAAAGAGGTACGTGAGCTGGGTTTAGAACGTCGTGAGACAGTTCGGTCCCTATCTGCCGTGGGTGTAGGAGACTTGAGAAGAGTTGCCCCTAGTACGAGAGGACCGGGGTGAACGAACCACTGGTGGACCAGTTATCGTGCCAACGGTAGTGCTGGGTAGCTATGTTCGGACAGGATAACCGCTGAAGGCATCTAAGCGGGAAGCCCCCTTCAAAACAAGGTCTCCCTTGAGGGCCGTGGTAGACCACCACGTCGATAGGCCGGAGGTGTAAGTGCAGCAATGCATTCAGCTGACCGGTACTAATGGCCCGATAGGCTTGATTTGATCCAGAAACAGCAAGGCAGAAAATGCCCCGAAACGGATCGTCAAAAGCAACA